>NZ_CP070356.1:0-2500 GCF_016919445.1 Pseudomonas sp. PDNC002
GCGCGCAAAAGCAAAGCCCCCGGCCAGCGATGCTGACCAGGGGCTTTGGGATAGGAGCTTGACGATGACCTACTCTCACATGGGGAGACCCCACACTACCATCGGCGATGCGTCGTTTCACTACTGAGTTCGGGATGGGATCAGGTGGTTCCAACGCTCTATGGTCGTCAAGCAATTCTTTCGGACGCTCGTGGCTTGCGCACACGCTCATCCAGATTCGGGTATGTGACAGGTATTTGCGGTTCACACGAACTTTCGGTTCGTTACGTCTTCACCGTCTAACACACAAATTGTTTGGGTGTTATATGGTCAAGCCTCACGGGCAATTAGTATCGGTTAGCTCAACGCCTCACAGCGCTTACACACCCGACCTATCAACGTCGTAGTCTTCGACGGCCCTTTAGGGGAATCAAGTTCCCAGTGAGATCTCATCTTGAGGCTAGTTTCCCGCTTAGATGCTTTCAGCGGTTATCTATTCCGAACATAGCTACCCGGCAATGCCACTGGCGTGACAACCGGAACACCAGAGGTTCGTCCACTCCGGTCCTCTCGTACTAGGAGCAGCCCCTCTCAAATCTCAAACGTCCACGGCAGATAGGGACCGAACTGTCTCACGACGTTCTAAACCCAGCTCGCGTACCACTTTAAATGGCGAACAGCCATACCCTTGGGACCGGCTTCAGCCCCAGGATGTGATGAGCCGACATCGAGGTGCCAAACACCGCCGTCGATATGAACTCTTGGGCGGTATCAGCCTGTTATCCCCGGAGTACCTTTTATCCGTTGAGCGATGGCCCTTCCATACAGAACCACCGGATCACTAAGACCTACTTTCGTACCTGCTCGACGTGTCTGTCTCGCAGTCAAGCGCGCTTTTGCCTTTATACTCTACGACCGATTTCCGACCGGTCTGAGCGCACCTTCGTACTCCTCCGTTACTCTTTAGGAGGAGACCGCCCCAGTCAAACTGCCCACCATACACTGTCCTCGATCCGGATAACGGACCAGAGTTAGAACCTCAAGCATGCCAGGGTGGTATTTCAAGGATGGCTCCACGCAGACTGGCGTCCACGCTTCAAAGCCTCCCACCTATCCTACACAAGCAGGCTCAAAGTCCAGTGCAAAGCTACAGTAAAGGTTCACGGGGTCTTTCCGTCTAGCCGCGGATACACTGCATCTTCACAGCGATTTCAATTTCACTGAGTCTCGGGTGGAGACAGCGCCGCCATCGTTACGCCATTCGTGCAGGTCGGAACTTACCCGACAAGGAATTTCGCTACCTTAGGACCGTTATAGTTACGGCCGCCGTTTACCGGGGCTTCGATCAAGAGCTTCGCTTTCGCTAACCCCATCAATTAACCTTCCGGCACCGGGCAGGCGTCACACCCTATACGTCCACTTTCGTGTTTGCAGAGTGCTGTGTTTTTAATAAACAGTCGCAGCGGCCTGGTATCTTCGACCGGCATGGGCTTACGGAGTAAATCCTTAACCCTCGCCGGCGCACCTTCTCCCGAAGTTACGGTGCCATTTTGCCTAGTTCCTTCACCCGAGTTCTCTCAAGCGCCTTGGTATTCTCTACCCAACCACCTGTGTCGGTTTGGGGTACGGTTCCTAGTTACCTGAAGCTTAGAAGCTTTTCCTGGAAGCATGGCATCAACCACTTCATCATCTAAAAGATGACTCGTCATCAGCTCTCGGCATTAAGACCCCGGATTTACCTAAGATCTCTGCCTACCACCTTAAACTTGGACAACCAACGCCAAGCTGGCCTAGCCTTCTCCGTCCCTCCATCGCAGTAACTAGAAGTACAGGAATATTAACCTGTTTCCCATCGACTACGCTCTTCAGCCTCGCCTTAGGGACCGACTAACCCTGCGTCGATTAACGTTGCGCAGGAACCCTTGGTCTTTCGGCGTGGGAGTTTTTCACTCCCATTGTCGTTACTCATGTCAGCATTCGCACTTCTGATACCTCCAGCAAGCTTCTCAACTCACCTTCACAGGCTTACAGAACGCTCCTCTACCGCGCATCTTGCGATGCACCCGTAGCTTCGGTGTATGGTTTGAGCCCCGTTACATCTTCCGCGCAGGCCGACTCGACTAGTGAGCTATTACGCTTTCTTTAAAGGGTGGCTGCTTCTAAGCCAACCTCCTAGCTGTCTAAGCCTTCCCACATCGTTTACCACTTAACCATAACTTTGGGACCTTAGCTGACGGTCTGGGTTGTTTCCCTTTTCACGACGGACGTTAGCACCCGCCGTGTGTCTCCCACGCTGACACTTCCAGGTATTCGGAGTTTGCATCGGTTTGGTAAGTCGGGATGACCCCCTAGCCGAAACAGTGCTCTACCCCCTGGAGTGATACGTGAGGCGCTACCTAAATAGCTTTCGAGGAGAACCAGCTATCTCCGAGCTTGATTAGCCTTTCACTCCGATCCACAAGTCATCCCCTACCTTTTCAACGGGAGTGGGTTCGGTCCTCCAGTCAGTGTTACCTAACCT